>NZ_CP037858.1:4540000-4554224 GCF_006974125.1 Stenotrophomonas maltophilia
GGTAGCGCCTCATATGTATCCTCTCGGGGGTAGAGCACTGTTATGGCTAGGGGGTCATCGCGACTTACCAAACCATTGCAAACTCCGAATACCGAGACGGACTGTATGGGAGACACACGGCGGGTGCTAACGTCCGTCGTGAAAAGGGAAACAACCCAGACCCACAGCTAAGGTCCCAAATTTTGTGCTAAGTGGAAAACCATGTGGAAAGGCACAGACAGCCAGGAGGTTGGCTTAGAAGCAGCCACCCTTTAAAGAAAGCGTAATAGCTCACTGGTCGAGTCGGTCTGCGGGGAAGATTTAACGGGGCTAAGCACAGAACCGAAGCTTGGGGTGCATACTTTGTATGCGCGGTAGAGGAGCGTTCCGTAAGCCGTTGAAGGTGGATTGAGAAGTCTGCTGGAGGTATCGGAAGTGCGAATGCTGACATGAGTAACGATAATGCGGGTGAAAAACCCGCACGCCGAAAGCCCAAGGTTTCCTTGCGCAACGTTAATCGGCGCAGGGTGAGTCGGCCCCTAAGGCGAGGACGAAAGTCGTAGTCGATGGGAAGCAGGTTAATATTCCTGCACCTCGCGTAAGTGCGATGGAGGGACGGAGAAGGTTAGGTGTACCAGGCGTTGGTTGTCCTGGGGAAAGGCGGTAGGTTTGGATCTTTGGCAAATCCGGGATCCTCTAAGACCGAGCACCGAGACGAGCCTTTATGGCGAAGTCACTGATACCACGCTTCCAGGAAAAGCTCCTAAGCTTCAGCTTACGCAGACCGTACCGTAAACCGACACAGGTGGGTAGGATGAGAATTCTCAGGCGCTTGAGAGAACTCGGGTGAAGGAACTAGGCAACATGGCACCGTAACTTCGGGAGAAGGTGCACCCTTTTTGGTGGCTCGTGCGAGCTATAGCTGAAGAGGGTCGCAGTAACCAGGCCGCTGCGACTGTTTATCAAAAACACAGCACTCTGCAAACACGAAAGTGGACGTATAGGGTGTGACGCCTGCCCGGTGCTGGAAGGTTAATTGATGGGGTCAGCCGCAAGGCGAAGCTCTTGATCGAAGCCCCAGTAAACGGCGGCCGTAACTATAACGGTCCTAAGGTAGCGAAATTCCTTGTCGGGTAAGTTCCGACCTGCACGAATGGCGTAACGACAGCGGCGCTGTCTCCACCCGAGACTCAGTGAAATTGAAATCGCTGTGAAGATGCAGCGTTCCCGTGGCAAGACGGAAAGACCCCGTGAACCTTTACTATAGCTTTACACTGAACGTTGAGTTCGTCTGTGTAGGATAGGTGGGAGGCTATGAAACTGTGGCGCTAGCTGCAGTGGAGCCATCCTTGAAATACCACCCTGTCGTGCTTGACGTTCTAACCTGGGCCCATTATCTGGGTCGGGGACCGTGTATGGTGGGTAGTTTGACTGGGGCGGTCTCCTCCTAAAGAGTAACGGAGGAGCTCGAAGGTACGCTCAGCGCGGTCGGACATCGCGCACTGTGTGCAAAGGCATAAGCGTGCTTGACTGCAAGATCGACGGATCAAGCAGGTAGGAAACTAGGACTTAGTGATCCGGTGGTTCTGTATGGAAGGGCCATCGCTCAACGGATAAAAGGTACTCCGGGGATAACAGGCTGATACCGCCCAAGAGTTCATATCGACGGCGGTGTTTGGCACCTCGATGTCGGCTCATCACATCCTGGGGCTGTAGTCGGTCCCAAGGGTATGGCTGTTCGCCATTTAAAGTGGTACGCGAGCTGGGTTCAGAACGTCGTGAGACAGTTCGGTCCCTATCTGCCATGGGCGTTGGAGATTTGAGAGGGGCTGCTCCTAGTACGAGAGGACCGGAGTGGACGAACCTCTGGTGTTCCGGTTGTCACGCCAGTGGCATTGCCGGGTAGCTATGTTCGGAAGCGATAACCGCTGAAAGCATCTAAGCGGGAAGCGCGCCTCAAGATGAGATCTCCCGGGGCACAAGCCCCCTGAAGGAACCATGTAGACTACGTGGTTGATAGGTCAGGTGTGTAAGTACAGCAATGTATTGAGCTAACTGATACTAATGATCCGAGAGGCTTGACCATATAACCTCAAGTTGCCTTGGCTTTACGACAACGTCGTAAGAGCATCCAAGTGCACGCTACGTCACAAGAACTATGCGAGGCTGGCGCCTTGTCCCACGGGACGAGTGCGACTCTCCAAAAGCCTCCCTGGTGAAATTAGCGCTGTGGAACCACCCGATCCCATCCCGAACTCGGAAGTGAAACGCAGCTGCGCCGATGGTAGTGTGGCTCAAGCCATGCGAGAGTAGGTCATCGCCAGGGTTTACACCCGAGAACCCCGCTGCATGCGCAGCGGGGTTTTCCTTTTTTTGCAGGTACCCGGTTTCGACCTGGACTTGCGGCAACAACTTCACGAAGAGCTTCAAGTTCCTCAAACAAGTTGTTGACAAAGCTGAAAGGCCTGCCATAATAGGCGGCTCGCAACGACGAAAGACCTTCGGGTCCAACGACGAAGCAGCATCGGCAACAACGTCCACTCCGGTGAGACGGCCTTGAAAAAAGGTGTTGACGAAGCGGAAAAGCCGGCTATAATGGGCGGCTCGCTACGAAGGAAACTTCGCAGCACACGGGAACGGCGCTGAGGCCACTTCCCCGGATCTTTGAAAGTATGCGCAGGTATCTTGTGAAGGCGCCTGCAGGAAGGATGATTGTCCATCTTGCAGACGTTTGATCAAGCAACTATTAATTGTTTTAAAGCAAGCGATACGTTGCCAGCATCAATCATCTGCAGCTTTAAATTTTGATCTTCGGATCATGTAGTTTTAAGTGACCTCGCCCGGCGAATTCTCTTCGACGCTGGCACGTGCCCCCAGGTCGCCGCCAGCGAGCGCGCGCACGCTGTCCACCAGTGAATTCAAGGGTGACAGGATGCGATGGGCGAGACGGAACGAGGCGGTGGGAGAAGTTGCTGCTGGTGGCCGGGGTCCAGCCGGCGTGGGCCAGTTCGCGGACGTTGTCGATCAGCAGCTGGGCCAGTTCGCCCAGGCGGGCGGTGTCGTAGGGGGAGGTGGGGGTGTCCATGGCCGCCATTTTACGTGATCCGGCCCATGGCTGGGCCTGTGGCGTGGCGCTGGGCTGTTGCACCGAACATGAGGCGCGGTTGTGCCCGCAGCCAGTGGAGTGGGTTTGGATCGAGTCAGACATAGCGCGAGCTGAATGGGGGAAGCTGCGCTCGCGCTGGAAGCGGTTCCGGTCGTGGACAGCCCTCGTGCTGCGAAACACCATCGAAGTGCCGCAGGAGTTCCGGCGAGCGCCAGGGAAAGGAGTACTTCGATGATCACGCGCGCGATGGGGATGATGGGGGTGATCGGCATCATGCTGGCCAGCAGTGGCTGCACGATGGAATGGGTGAAGATGGATGCAGGTGCGCGTTCATTCGGCCCCGCTCACGCGAGTTGCAGGGCACGGGCAGACGATCACTGGCCGGTCAGGAATGAAGTGGCCACGCGCACCGTCTACGAGGACCGCAAGGTGCCCTGCAGGCTTGATGAAGTCTGCGCCATTGACGGCAAGTACAACATGGTACCCATGCCGAAAGAGGAGAGTTACATCGTGGACGTCAATGCGTCCGACCGCAGCAGCGAGTTCAATGCCTGCATGGCCGGTGCCGGCTGGCAGCAGCAGCTCATCTGGTTCAATCGCCGCTAGCCGAGGTCGGCGCAACGGACTACGGCTGCTCGACCGATTACTGCTCAGCGGCGGCGAGGGAACAGTGGTCAGCGGAGAATGACGTGGCCCTGCGAACCGATCAGGTGTAGAGGCTGGAGACGTGCAGGGAGCAGGACAAGAACACGCACGACGTGAATGGAAAGCACAATCGCGCCCAGCGGCCGGAAATCGAGGGCGGTGTCCTGGACATGAACCAGAGCCACCGCCACCGCCGTGGCGCGCACACCGGTCCGCTGGATGAGTCGCGGTGGCGCTGCAGGGCAGAGGCCAACGAGAAGTGGCCGGAGAAGATGGACGTTGTCGAGCGCACCGAGGAGATCGAGGTGCTGACGGTCTGCAAGGAAGGCGAGACATGCGACGTGGATGGCAAATACAAGAAGATGCTGATGCCAAAGACCGAGCGCTACACCGTGGACGTCAACGCCAACGGTAACCATGAGTACTTCATGGGGTGCATGGGCGGCGCCGGTTGGATACAGAAGACCCTCTGGTTTGGCCGCAGATGATCATCGTCGGGCGCCTTGGTCGCTGGGAATGACCATCATCCACGCATGGCGTGGATCTACCGGACGTGCCGGGAATGTGTCAGGGGTGGGGAGGCATGGGTTGGCGGGGGTGTCCGCGGCATGGGCCCGAGGCATGCCTCGGGCGGGTTGGGCAGGAGGCCCAACCCCGGTCTTGCCGTGTGCGCAGGACAGCGCACGCGAGCAAGCCGCGGCCAAGCCTCCAGGGATGGATTCACGGCGTCCCCCGCTAACCCATGCCTCCCCGCCAAATCCTCAACCCAGCTGTTGCTCTGGAAGTTGCTCCGGCTTCGGCGGGTGCAGGGCCGCAGACCCTGCAATGCAGAACCCCTTACTTCCCCCGCAGGCGGCTGTGCCTGAAGCCGTAGCAGAAATAGATCACGAAGCCGACGAAGGTCCACACGCCCATCAGCATCCAGTTGTGCATCGTCATCGCCGACAGCAGCGCCAGGCAGCTCAACACGCCCAGGCTGCAGATCAGCCACGCCATCGGCATGCGGAACGGCCGCGGCAGGTCCGGCTGGGTACGGCGCAGGATCAGCACGCCGGCACACACGGCGGCGAACGCGATCAGCGTGCCCATCGAGGTCAGCTCGCCGAGGATGTCCAGCGGGAACAGTGCCGCCAGCAGCGCGATGCCGATGCCGGTGATCACCGTGTTGATGTGCGGGGTGCGGTACTTCGGATGGATCTTGGTGAACACCGGCGGCAGCAGGCCGTCGCGGCCCATGATCATGAAGATGCGCGGCTGGCCGATGATCATCACCAGCACCACCGAGGACAGGCCGACCAGCGCGCCGACCTCGACCACCCAGCGCAGCCAGCCCAGCTGTGGGTGGGCCGCCACGGCAGTCACCACCGGCTCGTCGGTGCCCAGCAGCTGGAACGGCACCAGCCCGGTCATCACTGCCGCCATCGCGATGTACAGCACGGTGCAGATCACCAGCGACAGCATCATGCCGAACGGCATGTCGCGCTGCGGGTTCTTCGATTCCTGCGCCGCCACCGACACCGCCTCGAAGCCGATGTAGGCAAAGAACACCATCGCCGCACCGCGCAGCACGCCTTCCATGCCGTACTTGCCGGGGCCTTCGTTGGCCGGGATGAACGGGGTCCAGTTGCTGGTGTCCACGTACTTCCAGCCGACCACGATGACCAGCACGATCAGGCCGGTCTTGAGCACGACCATCGCCATGTTCATTGCCGAGGACTTGCTGATGCCGACGTAGCACAGCCAGGTCAGCAGCAGTACCAGTGCCGCGGCGGGCAGGTTGGCGATCGCGCCGGTGGGGCGCAGCTGTGCATCCAGCGGGGCACTGACCAGTGCTGCCGGTAGATGGATGTCGAACTGGCTGAGCAGGCTGAGGAAGTAGCCGGTCCAGCTGACTGCGACCGCCGAGGCGGAGACGCCGTATTCGAGCACCAGCATCCAGCCGATGAACCAGGCCGAGAGCTCGCCGAAGGTGGCGTAGGTGTAGGTGTAGGCGCTGCCGGAGACCGGCACCATCGACGCGAACTCGGCGTAGGCCAGCGCGCAGAAGGCGCAGCAGATGGCGGCCAGCACGAAGGACAGCATGATCGCCGGGCCGGCGTGGTTGGCGGCGGCCTGGCCGGTGATGACGAAGATGCCGCCGCCGATCACGGCGCCGATACCGAGGGCGGTGAGCCCCCATGGGCCGAGGTGGCGGCGCAGGCTCAGGCCGTTGGCGTCTTCATGGGCGGCATGCGGGTGCTTGGTGGCCCACAGTTGCTTGAACATGTGTGGTGGTCTTGTCGAAGCGCGCCATGGGCGGCGCGCGGGGAAAACGGACGGGCCGGCGCGAGGCCGGCCCGTAGGCGGATCAGGGCGACTTGGCCAGCTTGCTGTTGCGGATGCCGTAGCCCAGGTAGATCAGCAGGCCGAGCAGCGTCCAGCCAACAAACAGATGCCAGTGGACCACGAACGCCTGCCAGAACAGGAACAGGCAGGTGGCTGCCCCGAGCGGGCAGATGATCCACACCGCCGGCACGCGGAACGGGCGGTGGATCTCCGGCTTGGTATAGCGCAGCACCAGCACGCCGATGCAGACCGTGGCGAAGGCCAGCAGGGTGCCCATCGAGACCAGTTCGCCCAGCACGTTCAGTGGCACCATGCCGGCCAGCGCGGCGGCGATCACGCCGACCACGATGGTGGCGACGTACGGGGTGCGGAAGCGGGCGTGGACCTTGCCGAAGAACTTCGGCAGCAGGCCGTCGCGGGAGATCGTGTAGGCGATGCGGGTCTGGCCCATCATCATCACCAGCACCACCGAGGACAGGCCGGCGATGGCGCCGATCTCGACCAGGGTCTTCAGCCAGGACAGGGTCGGGTAGGGTTCCAGCGCGGTGGCCACCGGCTTGTCGGTGCCCAGCAGGTGGTACGGCATCATGCCGGTCAGCACCGCGCAGACGATGATGTAGACGATGGTGCACACGGCCAGCGAGCCAAGCAGGCCGATCGGCATGTTGCGCTGCGGGTCCTTGGTTTCGCCGGCGGCGGTGGAGACCGCATCGAAGCCGATGTAGGCGAAGAACGCGATGGTGGCCGCGCGGAACACGCCGCTCCAGCCGAACTCACCCGGCACGCCGGTGTTTTCCGGGATGAACGGCTGCCAGTTGGCCGGGTCGATGTGGGCCGCGCCGATGCCGATGAATAGGCAGATGACGGTGACCTTGATCGCCACGATGATCGCGTTGACGAAGGCCGACTGGGTCACGCCCACGTACAGCAGGCCGGACACCGCCGCCACGATCAGCACCGCCGGCAGGTTGAACAGCTTGCCCGAGGCGACGAACTCGCTGCCGGTCCAGGCGATCGGGGCCGCGCTCAAGGCATCCGGGAACGGCATGTGCAGGGTGGTGGTGATGAAGCTGATCAGGTACGCCGACCAGCCCACCGCGACCGAGGCCGAGGCGAACAGGTACTCCAGCACCAGGCACCAGCCGATGAACCAGGCCATGCCCTCGCCGAGGGTGGCGTAGGAATAGGAGTAGGCACTGCCGGAGACCGGCATCATCGCCGCGAACTCGGCGTAGCACAGGCCCGCCAGGGCGCAGGCGAAACCGGCGATGACGAACGACAGCATCACTGCCGGGCCAGCGTGGTTGGCTGCGGCCTGGCCGGTCAGCACGAAGATACCAGCGCCGATCACCGCACCCACGCCAAGCAGGATGAGGTGTTTAGCCGTGAGGGTCCGTTTCAACGTGGCTTCGCCGTCCAGGCTGCCTTCGATGGGTTCGCCGGCATCGACGTGCCCGGCCGGTTCAACCGGCTTGACCCTCAACAGAGCTTTCAGCATGCAGTACTTCCTAGTGATCGGATTGGGTGGGCCGCCGATACGTTGCCGGCAACCCTGGAATGGTGAAGGCCGCGCGAACGGCCCGCTGTACCTTAGCCAAAGCTGAAGCCAACGCACAAGCGCAATCGCAACAATGAACGGCGATAATGAGCAGTATTTTTCCAAACGCCGCCCATTCATGAGCCAGACCGCCGAAACCCTTGCCGTGCTTGACGATCGCCTGCGTGGCCTGCTGCGGGACTATGCCCGCCGTGAGCCCGCCCACGACGCACTGGCTGCCGAATTCGGCACATTGCTGGACGATCCGGAAGATCCGTTCCGGCGCGAACGGCTGGCCGGCCACTTCACCGCCAGCTGCTGGCTGGTCAGTGCCGACGGCCAGCGCCTGCTGCTGACCCACCACCGCAAGCTGCAGCGCTGGCTGCAGCTGGGCGGCCACGCCGACGGCGACCGCGACCTGGCCCAGGTGGCGCTGAAGGAAGCCGAGGAGGAGTCCGGCCTGAGCGGCCTGGTGCTGGAAGACCCGGCCATCTTCGATCTGGACAAGCATTGGATTCCGGAGCGCAATGACGTGCCGGGGCACTGGCACTACGACGTGCGTTTCGTGATCCGGGCGCTGGGTGGCGAGGCTTTCGTGCTCAGCGAGGAGTCACTTGACCTGGCCTGGCGGCCGGTGGCCGAGGTTGCCGCAGACCCGGAATCGGACGAGTCCATGCAGCGCATGGCGCGCCGCTGGCTGGCACGTTGAAAAAAGGGGACGGAGGGGATTAAGTCGTTAATGCATAAGCGACTTAATCCCCTCCGTCCCCCTTTTTAACTAGTACAGAATGCGCGTACGCAGCGTGCCCGGAATCGCGGCCAGCTCGTCGCGCACGGCGGCGGCCTGTTCCTCGCTGGCGGTGATGTCGATCACCACGTAACCCACCTTCGGGTCGGTGCGCAGGAACTGGCCGTCGATGTTGACGTTGTGGCGCGAGAAGATCTCGTTGACCTTGGACAGCACGCCCGGCACGTTCTGGTGGATGTGGAGCAGGCGCAGGCTGTCGGCGTGCTCGGGCAGCGTCACCTCGGGGAAGTTGACCGCCGACAGGGTGCTGCCGTTGTCGCTGTAGCGCACCAGCTTGGCCGCCACTTCCACACCGATGTTGTCCTGCGCCTCCAGCGTGCTGCCGCCCACGTGGGGGGTCAGGATTACGTTGTCGTGGCGGGTCAGCGGCGATTCGAAGATATCGCCGTTGCCCTTCGGCTCGACCGGGAACACGTCCAGCGCGGCGCCGCCGACGTGGCCGCTGGCCAGGGCCGCGTCCAGCGCATCGATGTCGACCACGGTGCCGCGCGCGGCGTTGATCAGGTGCGCGCCCTTGCGCATCTTCGCCAGCTCGGTGCTGCCGATCATCCATTGCGTGGACGGGGTTTCAGGCACGTGCAGGGTGACGATGTCGGCGCGTGCCAGCAGGTCGTCCAGACTGGCTGCTGCACGGGCATTGCCCAGCGCCAGCTTGGTTTCCACGTCGTGGAAGATCACCTGCATGCCCAGCGATTCGGCCAGCACGCCGACCTGTGTACCGATGTGGCCGTAACCGATGATGCCCAGGGTCTTGCCGCGCACCTCATGGCTGCCGCTGGCCGACTTCGACCAGCCGCCGCGATGGCACTCGGCGTTCTTCTGGGGGATGCCGCGGGTCAGCATGATCGCTTCGGCGATCACCAGCTCGGCCACGCTGCGGGTGTTGGAATAGGGTGCGTTGAACACCGGGATGCCGGCCAGTTCGGCCGCATCCAGATCGACCTGGTTGGTGCCGATGCAGAAACAGCCCACCGCGATCAGGCGCTTGGCCTCGGCCAGTACCTCAGCGCTGAGCTGGGTGCGTGAACGGATGCCGACGATGTGCGCCTCGGCGATGCGCGCCTTCAGTTCGTCCTCGGGCAGCGCCTTGGTGTGCGCTTCGATCTGGCTGTAGCCGGCGGCGCTGAACACCTCCACGGCGGTCTGGCTGACCCCCTCCAGCAACAGCACGCGGATATCCTGCTTCGGGAACGAGGTCTTCTTCGGCGACATGGGGCAACACGGCCAGTGGGACAGGGGCCAACCACTATGCCAGATCGTGCCACCAATGGTGCAGTGCGCAATTGGTTGCATCCGTAGCTATCTGCACGACTGCGGGGCTGGACGCTGGCGCGTGCCGCTGGCACGCTTGCCCGTTCTTCACGCCCCGCGCTGGACCGCCATGACCGATTCCCGCATTGCCTCGCTGCAGCTGGCCTGTCCCGGCCTGAAGCTGAAGACCGATCCGGCCGACCTGGAGCACTACGGGCGCGACTGGACCCGGCGCTGGACGCCGGCGCCGCTGGCGATCGCACTGCCGGCCACGGTCGAGGAAGTGCAGGCGGTGATGCGCTGGAGCGCAGGCGAGGGCGTGGCCGTGGTGCCGTCCGGCGGTCGCACCGGCCTGTCCGGTGGCGCGGTGGCCGCCAACGGCGAACTGGTACTCAGCCTGGAGCGGATGAACAAGGCACTGGCCTACGATGCGGTCGATCGCACGCTGGTGGTGCAGGCCGGCATGCCGCTGGAAGCCGTCCACAATGCCGCACTGGACCACGGCCTGATCTACCCGGTGGATTTCGCCGCGCGTGGTTCCTGCACGATCGGCGGCAACATCGCCACCAATGCGGGTGGCATCCGCGTGATCCGCTACGGCAACACCCGCGAGTGGATCGCAGGGCTGAAGGTGGTCACCGCCAGTGGCGAACTGCTCGAGCTCAACAAGGGTCTGATCAAGAACTCCAGCGGCTACGACTTCCGCCAGCTGCTGATCGCTTCGGAAGGCACCCTCGGCGTTATCGTCGAGGCGACGGTGAAGCTGACCGACCCGCCGCCTGCAAGCAACGTGATGCTGCTGGCGCTGCCCAGCTTCGAGGTGCTGATGCAGGTATTCGCCGCGTTCCGCGCGCGCCTGCAGCTGCAGGCCTTCGAGTTCTTCACCGACCGGGCACTGGAGCATGTGCTGGCGCACGGCGCGCAGGCGCCGTTCGATGAGGTGCACCCGTACTACGTGGTGACCGAATTCGCGGCCAATGACGAGGCGCAGGAAGCGGCGGCGATGGCCGCCTTCGAGGACTGCATGGGCAACGGCTGGGTCAGCGACGGCGTGATCAGTGCCAGCGACGCCCAGGCCGCCCAGCTGTGGCGCCTGCGCGAAGGCATCACCGAATCGTTGGCGCGCTACAAGCCCTACAAGAACGACGTGTCGGTGCGGATCTCGGCGATGCCGGCGTTCCTGGCCGAGACCCAGGCGCTGATCGGGCAGGCCTACCCGCACTTCGACGTGGTCTGGTTCGGCCATATCGGCGACGGCAACCTGCACATCAACGTGCTCAAGCCCGACGACACCGGCGACGCCGAATTCGTGGCGCAGTGCGAACATGTGACCAAGCTGCTGGCGCAGGTGCTGGCCCGCTTCGACGGCAGCATTTCGGCCGAGCACGGCATCGGCCTGGTCAAGAAGGGCTACCTGGACAGCACCCGTGGCCCGGCCGAGATCGCCCTGATGAAGGCGGTCAAACGCGCGTTCGATCCCCAAGCGCGGCTGAATCCCGGCAAGCTCTTCGACCTCTGAGTGGGCAAAATCCTTCACGTACCCGTTACGCTCCACGCACCTTCACAACCGGCTTCGCACCGATGACCCGTCCGCTTCTGCTGCTCGCCCTGCTGTCCCTGCCGCTGGCCGGCTTCGCTTCCAGCTTCGCCGGCACCTCGGCCGGTTCCGCCACCGGTGCATCGTCGGGCTCTTCGGCCAGCAGTTCGGGCGATGACAAGGTGGTGCAGGCTGCACGTGATGATGCCGCTGCTTTCGTTGCCAGCGACGGCCAGATCCGGGGCGCGCGCCTGCAGGCCGCGCTGGTCCACCTGCGCGAGCAGAGCACCGCCGCACAGCAGCAGAGCGATCTGGAACTGGCCCGCGCGCTGCTGGCGCGTTGATCCAGGCGGCATGACCTCCGCGTCATCGCTTTCTGTAGCGCCGAGCCATGCTCGGCTGAGCGCCAGGCGCAGATGGGCGGTTACAGCAGCCGCGCATGGCGTGGCTCTACTGCTGTCCGCTCACGTCGCGCATGCAGCTGATCGCCTGGAGCTCGATCCCTCAGGTCTCGATCCGGCACAGCAGCAGCTCGCCAGCCAGACCCTGGCCGACGTGAGGGCGCTGCTGCCGGATGGCCTGCTGGCTGCATTGCCGGCACAGGTCCAGGTGCGCTGGAGCGATGACCTGCCGGCAGATGTGCACGGCCGCGCTTTCGCCGGGCACATCGACCTGCGTAGGGAGTTGCTGGATGACGCCGTGCCCGGCGCCCGCCGCGCGCGGCGCAGCGCCCTGGTGCATGAGCTGACCCATGTTGCAGACCGTGGCGGCGCGAACTGGTCGCGCAGTGCGCGCTGGCGTGATCTGGCCGGATGGCAGCGCAAGCCCTGGCATCTGGGCCGTGGTCACAACGACTTCCGTGACCGTAGTCCGGACACCTATGAATTGAAGGACCCGGCCGAGCATCTGGCCGTGAACGCCGAGCACTTCGTGCTCGATGCCGAGTTTGCCTGCCGTCGCCCGGCGCTGGCGCAGTGGTACCTGGCGCATTTCGGATCACCTCCGTCGCTGCCGCAATCCCATTGCTCCACCGCGCTGCCGTTGCTGCAGGCCGATGCGGAGGAGGGCGCCGCGTCATTGCTGCAGCTCGATCCCTCCCGTGTCTACGCGGTGGACTACCTGTTCGCCGAAGGCAGCGCGCAGCCGATGAGCCGCTGGGGCCACAGCATGTTGCGGCTGGTGATCTGCCGGCCCGGCCGCGCTCCGGGGCCGGACTGCCGCCTGGACCTGGAGTACCACCGCGTGCTGTCGTTCCGCGCATTCGTCGGTGACGTGCAGATCTCCAACTGGCGCGGGCTGACCGGGGGTTATCCTTCGCGGCTGTTCGTGTTGCCGCTGCAGCAGGTGGTGGACGAGTACACCAAGGTGGAACTGCGTGGGCTGCAGTCGCTGCCGTTGCAGTTGTCGCCCGGCGAGATCGCCAGCCTGCTCGAGCGCACTGCACAGGTGCACTGGAGCTATGACGGGCGCTATTACTTTGTCAGCAACAACTGCGCGGTGGAAACCGCGAAGCTGTTGCAGGCGGGTGTGCCGCGCCTGGGCGAGGCCGGGCTGGCCCAGCTGAGTCCGCGCGGATTGAAGCGTCGGCTGTCCCGGCTGCATGTACTGGACGAGCAGGTGCTGACGGACCGCAATGCAGCGCAGGCGCAGGGTTACTACTTCGCCTCGGCACGCGACCACTACCAGCAGTTGTTCGATGTGGCGGCTTCGCAGCTGGACCTGCCGGTGCGCGACGTGCGCGGCTGGTTGAAGCTGCCCGCGCATCAGCGAGCGCCCCGGTTGCTGCAGGGCGACCTGCGTGCCAGCGCCGGCCTGCTGCTGCTGGAGCAGGCCGCGCAACGCCGCGCCGAACTGCGCGCGCGTGACGTGCTGAAGCGGCAGCTGCTGGCCGCACCGGGCAGCAACGAATACCAGAATCTGCACGGGCTGCTGGAACAGAGCGGGCAGTGGCTGCGCCCCGGCACGTTGCTGCGGGATGGCGGCTATGGACTGCCGTTGGCCGATGAGCAGGCGGCACTGGCCGGGGCAGTGGCCACCGCCAGTGCGCAGGCAGTTCCTGCATGGCGGGCATTGCGCGTGCAGCTGCGCCAGACGCTGCCGGTGCCGCAGCGCGAGGAAATGGACGCGATCGATGCCAATCTCGCCAGGCTCGGCGCGCATCTGCGCGAACAGGCTGCGCCACCGGTTACTGGCGCGGAAGCTCGATGACGAAGCGGCTGCCGCCGGCATTGCCGGGCGTGCAGTAGACGCTGCCACCATGCGCATCAGCGATGGCCTTGACCACCGCCAGGCCCAGCCCGCTGCCGCCGCCCTGGCGGGAGCGCGAGCCATCGGCGCGCATGAACGGAGTGAAGATGTCGGTGTGGAGTTCCGGGTCGATGCCCGGACCTTCGTCTTCGATTGCCACCTGCACGTGTCCCGGCGTGTCATGCACGGCAATCCTCACCTTGCCCGGGCTGGCGTAGCGTCGCGCGTTCTCCAGCAGTGCCAGCAGCGCCTGGCGCAGGCGGGTCGGGTCGCAGTGCGCGTTGTGTTCCTCGCGGCTGGTTTCCAGCTCCAGCACGAAGCCGGCGGCACGGAACTGCGGGTCGACCAGGGTCATCACCGAGTGCACCTCGGCGACCACGTCGGTGCGTGCGCGGCGCACGTCCAGCCGCGCATTGTCGGACAGGCTGAGTACGCGCAGATCCTCGATCAGTCGCGACAAGCCCTCGACCTGCGCGAGCAGGCTGCGGAACTGTGACTGGTCGGGCTGGAACACACCCTCGGCCAGGCCCTGCAGGCGGCCGCGCAGGATCGTCACCGGGGTCCGCAGTTCATGGGCGATGGCCGCATGCCACATCGCGCGCTCGCTCTCCATGTGCTGCAGGCGGCGAGCCATTGCATTGAAGTCCTCGACCAGGGTCGCCACCTCGCCCGGCGAATTCTCTTCGACGCTGGCACGTGCCCCCAGGTCGCCGCCAGCGAGCGCGCGCACGCTGTCCACCAGTGAATTCAAGGGTGACAGGATGCGATGGGCGAGACGGAACGAGGCGG